>NZ_JBWXUZ010000029.1:0-270 GCF_059901295.1 Fructilactobacillus sp. X2R6C1 | reverse complement strand
GTAATGATATATTCATTTGCCAATTCCGCATCTGTCGGATTGGTCGGCGTCATCTCAAAAACGTATCGCCCTCTGACGACCGTGTCGCCTGTTGTAACTCCGATACCGTTGCCGATCATTGCCTGAATTTCCGGAAGTCTGCCAAAGCGATTTTTCTGGGAATAAAACGCAATCTGAGTTGATGAGATAGTTCTTAGCGTTGCAAATGTCGTATTGTTTTCGGCTGACCTGATCGCCTTCTGAAGTGCCGGAATAGCCAAGGCCGCTATA
>NZ_JBWXUZ010000028.1:0-271 GCF_059901295.1 Fructilactobacillus sp. X2R6C1 | reverse complement strand
ACACCAGCAGGTCGATAGGCGTGGCCGGTGCGGCGGTGTCGGGGTCGGAACCGCCGCTGCTGCCACCGCCGCCGTTGTTTGCCGCTGCCGCTGCGCCGCCCACGCCGAGCAGGCTGAGCCCGGCAATCGCCCAGGTCGGCATGGCACTGCCGGCGGTGCCGATACCCGCCACCAGTTCGTCCAGCGAGGCCACGTCTTCGAAGGTAAAGCCGGTGAACGCTGCCGCATCGTACTGGGCATGCCACAGGGTGCCGTCTTCGCCGACGAAGAC
>NZ_JBWXUZ010000027.1:0-273 GCF_059901295.1 Fructilactobacillus sp. X2R6C1 | reverse complement strand
GCACGGCGTGACGCCCTCTCTCCAATTTTTTTGGCAGGGATTGTGAAGTCAAATAGGAGGAAAGACTGAGTTTACGGCACTAACCTTCTGTAAGTTAAATTTTGATTTCAATGGATTATACTTATTAATTGTAATTAGAAATCAAAATTAATAAAATGGACGCAACAAGAAAAACGAACTAAGAAAGGGTGGTTACATGAAGAAAGAAGAATTAAACGCCAATTTAAAAAAGTATGCTGAATTAATTGTAAAGGTTGGTGTAAATGTGCAACC
>NZ_JBWXUZ010000026.1:0-274 GCF_059901295.1 Fructilactobacillus sp. X2R6C1 | reverse complement strand
CGGTACGGCGACCGAGCACGGCGACATCGCCGAAACCCAGGCTACCGCGCAGGTGTTCGGCTCGCGGATGCCGATCAGCTCGCTGAAGAGCTACGTCGGGCATATGCTGGGCGCCTGCGGTGCATTCGAGGCCTGGGTGAGCATCGAGATGATGCGTGCCGGCTGGTTTGCCCCGACCCTGAACCTGATGGAGGTCGATCCGCGCTGCGGCCAGCTGGACTTCATCACCGGCCAGGGCCGCGAACTCCAGGCCGAGTACGTGATGAGCAACAAC
>NZ_JBWXUZ010000025.1:0-276 GCF_059901295.1 Fructilactobacillus sp. X2R6C1 | reverse complement strand
GCGCTGGACCGGGCCGTGGCCGGCGCGGTACTGGCGGCCACCCAGGCCGGTAGCGTGCTGGCGCTGCTTGGGCTGCTGCCGCTGGCGGACCGCAGCGACCGGCGACGCCTGCTGCGGCTGCAGCTGATTGCACTGGTGCTGGCCCTGTTGTGGCTGGCGGCGTCACGCACGGCGAGCTGGCTGTTGTCGGGCATGCTGCTGGCCGGCTTGCTGGGCACCGCGCTGACCCAGGGCCTGATCGCCTATACCGCCATGCTGGCACCGCCCGAGCAGCCC
>NZ_JBWXUZ010000024.1:0-276 GCF_059901295.1 Fructilactobacillus sp. X2R6C1 | reverse complement strand
GAAGTCAACAGCTTCGGCGGCTTTGAGAAGCAGTATCAAGTCCGCCTCGACCCGAACAAGCTACAATCCTACGGGCTAACGCTCAGAGACGTTTATGAAGCGGTTTCGCGCAACAACGCGAATGTCGGCGGAGCCTACATCGAAAAAGGTTCTGAACAATATCTACTGCGCGGAATCGGTCTGGTCGAAAAAGCCGACGACGTGGCGAATATCGTCGTCAAAACCGGCAAAGAAGGCGTTCCGGTTTACGTCCGCGATGTCGGCGAAGTCGTCGAA
>NZ_JBWXUZ010000023.1:0-277 GCF_059901295.1 Fructilactobacillus sp. X2R6C1 | reverse complement strand
GCGACAAGTTGTTACCCTAATATAACCATAACCCTACTTTATTAATCCTTCCCTGAAAAACAATACTACAATACCAGTAACGCTTCTACAGTCAAACTTATTCCTCCATTCAAATATATAGGTATCTATTGTTCTCTTTGTAAGCCCTGTTTTCTCTGCAATATCATAAGGGCGTAAGTCATTTGTCAAATTCTGAACTATATCTATCTCTGTCTTTTTTACTGTTGACAGAAGGTATTTCTTTATGGCTTTATCTTTTATCATGCTGTATTATTAC
>NZ_JBWXUZ010000022.1:0-277 GCF_059901295.1 Fructilactobacillus sp. X2R6C1 | reverse complement strand
CCTTGTAGCCCTGCGAGGCCAGGCTGATGCGCAGGAACTTGCGGATCTGCGGTTCATCGTCGATGACCAACAGCGTGGCGGACTGGCTCATGGGGTTTCGCTTTCGGCTTCAGGTTGAGGGGGTAGCGGCAAGCATAAAGTGATGCCGGTGCCCTGGCCATCGATGCCTTCGCCCACCAGAATCTGCCCGCCATGGGCGCCGATCATGCCCTGGCAGATTGCCAGGCCCAGGCCTGTGCCCTGCCCGCCGCGGTCACCACGGGCAGCGGTATAGAAC
>NZ_JBWXUZ010000021.1:0-278 GCF_059901295.1 Fructilactobacillus sp. X2R6C1 | reverse complement strand
GGATAAAGCTATTGCCGAGCAGCTTGAGGGACAGCCTGGCTGGAAGAATATCGGCACGCTCAAAGGCGTCGGCCCCATCCTGATCAGCACACTGGCCTGCGAGTTGCCCGAACTGGGCAGCTTGGGAAGCAAAGCCATAGCATCGCTGGTGGGGTTGGCCCCGATGAACCGCGAAAGTGGCACCTGGCAGGGCCAACGGCGGATCAGTGGTGGGCGCGCAGTAGTACGCGAAGCCCTTTACATGGCGGCCCTGACGGCCATCCGGTACGAGCCAGGAC
>NZ_JBWXUZ010000020.1:0-279 GCF_059901295.1 Fructilactobacillus sp. X2R6C1 | reverse complement strand
CCGACAGCCAGACTGAGACTTCCTCGATCGTCGCAGAAACGTCAGGAACGATAAGGTCCGAGTCGATGATGTTGTCGTCAGCAATCGGAGTACCAACAGTCCGCACCGTCGTCACCAGCTCAGTTAAGGCTTCGGTGAGCTCATTTTGCGAGGTTGTCCCGATAGCGTGCTCGACGCGGGCATCGATGCGATTGAGATGACCCATTTCGGTGTCGGGCACCTGCCACTGGCCTTCACCAACAATGCGAATGATCATGACTGATCCTCCTGACGTCGCAC